>NZ_JBFAAF010000002.1:0-16323 GCF_040639595.1 Micromonospora sp. NPDC023814 | reverse complement strand
GGTCACCGTCGGACGGGCCGCCACCGCCGATCCGGCTGTCGCCGTCGGACGGGCCGGCAGCGCCGGACCGGTGGTCCGGGCCGCCGCCGACGACCGGTCCGGCGCCTTCGCACCCGAGGAGGAGCACACGTGGAACTGACGGTGAACGGCGCCGGGCGCAGCCTGCCCGGCGACTCGACCGTGGCGGACCTGGTCCGCGCGGTCACCGACCAGCAGCGCGGCCTGGCCGTCGCGGTCAACGGGGAGGTCGTGCCGCGTACCGGCTGGCCGGCGACCGTGCTGCGCGACGGCGACCGGGTCGAGGTGCTCAGCGCCGCCCAGGGCGGGTGACGCGGTGAGCCTCGACCTGGGCGGCGTGCGCCTCACGTCCCGGCTGATCCTCGGCACCGGCGGCGCGGCCAACCTGCGCGTGCTGGAGGACGCGATCCGCGCCTCCGGCACCGAACTGGTCACCCTGGCCCTGCGCCGTGTCGACACCGCCCCCGGCACCGCCGGCGGGCTGCTGGACCTGCTCGACCGGTGCGGGGTGCGGCTGCTGCCGAACACCGCCGGCTGCTACACGGCGGGCGAGGCGGTCAAGGTGGCCCACCTGGCCCGGGAGGCGTTCGGCACCGACTGGGTGAAGCTGGAGGTGATCGGCGACGAGCGCACGCTGCTGCCCGACGGGGTGGAGTTGCTGCGCGCCGCCGAGGAACTCGTCGCGGACGGGTTCGTGGTGCTGCCGTACACGTCGGACGACCCGATTCTGGCGCGGCGGCTGGCCGACGTCGGCTGCGCCGCGGTGATGCCGGCGGGCGCGCCGATCGGCTCGGGCCTGGGCGTGTCGAACCCGCACCACATCCGGCTGATCCGGCAGAGCGTCGACGTGCCGGTGATCCTGGACGCCGGCATCGGCACCGCCTCCGACGCGGCGCTGGCGATGGAGCTGGGCTGCGACGCGGTGCTGCTGGCCAGCGCGGTCACCCGGGCCGCCGACCCGGTGGCGATGGCCACCGCGATGCGGTACGCGGTCGAGGCGGGGCGGCTCGCGTACGGGGCGGGCCGGATCGCCCGCCGCTTCCACGCCCTGGCGTCCACCCCCGACGACGGACGGCCGGACCTGTGACCCGCCCCGGTCCCGTTCCGGCGGATCCTGGTGCGGAAGCGCCCCTGGCGGGGCCGTTCCGTACCAGGATCCCGCGCGGGCCGTCCGGCGTCGTGCTGCTGACCGACCGGTGGCAGGCGGGGCGGCCGTTGACCGAGGTGGTCGCCGGGGCGGTGGCCGGGGGAGTGCGGTGGGTGGTGCTGCGGGAGAAGGACCTGCCCCGCGCCGAGCGCGCCGCCATCGCCGCCGACCTGCGTTCGATCCTCGCCGAGGCGGGCGGCACCCTGGTCGTCGCCGGGCTCGACCCGCTCGACGGGGACGCGGTGCACCTGCCGTCGGCCGGCCCGTACCCGCCACCGCGTCTCGGCCTGGTCGGCCGCTCCTGTCACGACGAGGCCGAGTTGCGCCGCGTCACCAGCGAGGACTACGCGACCCTGTCGCCGGTCTTCCCCAGCCGCAGCAAACCCGGCTACGGCCCACCTCTGCGCCCGGAGGGGCTCCAGGAGTTGATCGAGGCCAGCCCTGTGCCGGTCCTCGCGTTGGGCGGGGTGCAGACCTCCGAGCAGGTACACGCCTGCATCGGGGCCGGAGCGGCGGGAGTGGCGGTGCTCGGCGCGATCATGCGTGCCGACGACTCGACCGAGGTCGCCGCCACGCTCACCGCCGCCTTCCGGTCGGCGGTCTCCCCGCCGCCTCGTACCGCGCAGGACCGCGCGGAGGTCTCCGGTACGAGGCTGCGGCCGACCGTGACCACGGAGGGATCAAGCCTGACCGCCCGGAGTGGGCACGGTCGGCCGCAGCCCCCAAGCGCAACCATGCCGCAGCCTCCCACCCCAACCACCCTGGGGGGCCGATGACACCCACCACCGTGCTCACCGTCGCCGGCTCGGACTCGGGCGGCGGAGCGGGCATCCAGGCCGACCTCAAGGTCTTCGCCGCCCTCGGCGCGTACGGCACCAGCGTGATCACCGCAGTCACCGCGCAGAACACGAGGGGCGTCGACGCCGTCCTGCCGCTGCCGCCGCGCACGGTCACCGAGCAGCTCGACAGCGTGCTCGCCGACTTCGCCGTGCGGGCCGTCAAGGTGGGCATGCTGGGCACCCCGGCCATCGCCGACGCGGTCGCCGACGCCGCCCGGGACGGTCGGCTGCCGCACCTCGTCGTCGACCCGGTGCTCGTCGCCACCAGCGGACACCGGCTGGGCGCGGTCGCCGCGGTCGAGCGGCTGCTGCCGTACGCCCGGGTGGCGACGCCGAACTGCGCGGAGGCGGCGGTCCTCATCGGGCGCCCGGTGACCACGGTCGAGGAGATGGTGGCCGCCGCCGAGGCGCTGGCGGCCGGCGGGCCGGAGCACGTGGTGGTGACCGGCGGCGACGTGGACTTCGACGGCGAGGCGGTGGACGTGCTGCACGGCGACGGGGTCACCACGCTGCTCCGCGCGCCCCGGGTCGCCACCCGGCACAACCACGGCACGGGGTGCTCGTTCTCGGCGGCCGTCGCCGTCCGGCTGGCGCTGGGCGACCCGGTGCCGACGGCGGTCGCCACCGCCAAGGAGTACGTCTTCCGCGCGCTGACCGGCGGGCGGGACTGGGAGTTGGGCGCGGGACGCGGCCCGCTGGACCACTTCGGGTGGTCCGCATGAGCACAGGGGAGGCTGTCATGCAGGCACGTCGCAAGGTCCACGTGGAGGGGTCCCGGCCGGATGTCCGGGTGCCCTTCGCCGAGGTGGAGCTGACCGGCGACAACACGCCGGTCCGGCTCTACGACACCTCCGGGCCCGGGTCCGACCCGGAGGTCGGGCTGCCGCCGTTGCGCGGACCGTGGATCGCCGAGCGCGGGGACGTGGCCCCGGTACGCGGCGCGGGCACGCCGCTGGCCGGGGCGCACGGGAAGCGCCCGACGCAGCTCGCGTACGCCCGGGCGGGAGTCGTCACGCCGGAGATGGAGTTCGTGGCGATCCGGGAGGGCACGGCGCCGGAGTTCGTCCGGGACGAGATCGCCGCCGGGCGGGCGGTGCTGCCGCTCAACGTCAACCACCCCGAGTGCGAGCCGGCGATCATCGGCAAGGCGTTCCTGGTCAAGGTGAACGCCAACATCGGCACCTCGGCGGTCACCTCCTCGGTCGCGGAGGAGGTGGAGAAGCTGACCTGGGCGACCCGGTGGGGCGCGGACACGGTGATGGACCTGTCGACGGGCAAGCGGATCCACGAGACCCGTGAGGCGATCGTGCGGAACTCGCCGGTGCCGATCGGCACCGTGCCGATCTACCAGGCGCTGGAGAAGGTCGGCGGCGACCCGGTGAAGCTGAGCTGGGAGGTGTTCCGGGAGACCGTCGTCGAGCAGGCCGAGCAGGGCGTCGACTACATGACGGTGCACGCGGGGGTGCTGCTGCCGTACGTGCCGCTGGCGGTGGACCGGGTCACCGGGATCGTGTCGCGGGGCGGCTCGATCATGGCCGCCTGGTGCCTGGCCCACCACGAGGAGAACTTCCTCTACACGAACTTCGCCGAGCTGTGCGAGATCCTGGCCCGCTACGACGTGACGTTCTCGCTCGGCGACGGGCTGCGCCCCGGCTCGATCGCGGACGCCAACGACGAGGCGCAGTTCGCCGAACTGCGCACCCTGGGCGAGCTGACGAAGGTCGCCTGGGAGCACGACGTCCAGGTGATGATCGAGGGCCCGGGACACGTGCCCATGCACAAGATCAAGGAGAACGTGGACCTCCAGCAGGAGTGGTGCCACGAGGCGCCGTTCTACACGCTCGGCCCGCTGACCACGGACATCGCCCCGGCGTACGACCACATCACCTCGGCGATCGGCGCCGCCATGATCGGCATGTTCGGTACCGCGATGCTCTGCTACGTGACCCCGAAGGAACACCTCGGGCTGCCGGACCGGGACGACGTGAAGGCCGGCGTGATCGCGTACAAGATCGCGGCGCACGCGGCCGACCTGGCCAAGGGGCACCCCGGTGCGCAGGCGTGGGACGACGCGCTCTCCAAGGCGCGGTTCGAGTTCCGGTGGGAGGACCAGTTCAACCTCTCGCTGGACCCGGAGACCGCGCGGTCGTACCACGACGCGACCCTGCCCGCCGAGCCGGCGAAGACGGCCCACTTCTGCTCGATGTGCGGGCCGAAGTTCTGCTCCATGAAGATCACCCAGGAGCTCAAGGAGTACGCGGCGCGCGGCATGAAGGACAAGTCGGAGGAGTTCGTCTCCTCGGGCGGCCGGGTCTACCTGCCGCTGGCCTGACCCGAAGCGGCGGCCCGCCCCGTGGTGCCGGGGGCAGGCCGCCGCTCGGGCCGGGTCCGGGTCACTCGCGATGGTGGCGGCCGGTCGACCGCAACGACCGCCGACCGCTCTCCTGCTCGGGTTCGTTGTCCGCGATCGGACCGCTCAGGCCGGCGACCCAGTCCACGTACTCCTCGTCCTGTGCCGTCAGCGGCTCGGACTCCCGGTCCGCCGGAGCGTCCTCGGCCCGGGACCGGTTGCGCCGGAACAGCCCCAGCCGACCACGGTTCCGGCCCCCGGGCTGCTCGGCCGGGCCGCCCGACGCCTCGCCGCCGCCCGACGCCTCGCCGCCGGCCGGCGTCTCGGGTGCCTCGGCGGCAGCGGTCCCGTTCCCCGACGCGCCGTCCACCGGCGCCGGCGCGGGGCCCCCGGGTCGCGCGGTGGCGAGGGCGTCCCAGTTCGCCGCCCGCGCCAGGTCGGGCAGCGGGGCCCGGTGTCGGGGCCGGGGCGCCGGCTCGGGCGTGGGCTCCGCGGCGGCCGGGCGGGGCGCGTCGAGGGCGTCGTCGGGCCCGACCCGGGGCGCTGCCGGCCACGCCGGTGCGGGCCGCCAGGCCGGCCGGGGCGCCGGGTCCGGCTCGCCGCCCCGACCGGCCGCCGGCTCGTCGGTGGGCAGGAGTGGCACCGCGCGCGGACCGCTGCCGTCCGGATCCGGCACGTGGGAGCCGGCCCCGGACGTCGTGCCGAACAGGTCGGCGGTCGGGGCGGCCCCGTCGATCCGATCCGCTCCGGTGGCCGGACGGACTTCGGTGGCCGGACTGACTTCGGTGGCCGGACGGACCTCGGTGGTGGGACCCGCCTCGGCCCTGGGACCGACTCCGGCGGTCGGCCCTACCTCGGCGGTCGGGGCCGGTCCGGCGGCACTGCTCGCCGTCTGCGCGGTTGCGTCGGCCCCGGCCGGCCGTGCCCCTGCCGCGGCGGTGGTCGGTGCCGTGGCCTGAGCGCCGGCACGCGGTGCCGCCGGTGGGGTCGCCGGATCGGCGGGGGAGTCGACGACCGCGGGCGTCGGGTCGGCGCTGTTCGCCGCCGCAGCCGCCGGCTGTTTCGCCGACCGGGGCTTGCGGGTGCGGCGGGGCTTGGGGGCGGCCGGGACGGCCGGCTGTGCGGGGGGCGCGGCGGCCTCGGCCGCAACCGGTGGCTGCTCGCCTGCAGCCGTACGGGCCTGGGCGCCCTCGTCGGCGCGGTCCCGCCTGGCGGCGGGCACGGCCTCCACCGGGGGCGGCGATCCCACCGCGTCCGTCGCGTCCGTAACCTCCGGTACCGGCGATCCCGCCGCGTCCGTTGCCGCTGGCGACTCGGCCGATCCCGCCGCATCAGCCGCCGATGATTCGGCGGAGGCCGCCGCATCCGTTGTCGTCCGCGACCTGGCCGGGTGTGCCGCGGCGGCGACCGGCGGGGCCGGCGATCGCGGCGGCGGCGCCGTATCCGTTGCCGGGTGCGCCGCGTCCGGAATCGGCGGGGGCGGCGATCCGGCGGAGGCTGCGGCGTCCGTTGTCGCCGCTGACTCGGCGGGTTGTGCCGCGTCTGTGACCGGTGGGGGTGGCGATCCGGCAGAGCGCACGACGTCCGTCGTCGCCATTGACCCGACCGGGTGCGCCGCGTCGGCGACCGGCGGGGGCGGCGATCCGGCAGAGAACGCCGCGTCCGCCGTTGCCGGTGCCCCGGTCGGGTGTGCCGCGCCCGCAACCTCCGGGGGCGATCCTGCGGCCCGGTCCAGTGCCACGGAAGTCGGGGTCACGGAAGTCGGGGCCGGAGCGGCGGCGGGTGTCGTCGGGACGGTGGTGCCGTCGGCCGGCCAGTCCCAGTGCGCCGGGACGGCCCGGGGCGGCGGGGCGTCGTCGCCGGGGGTCCCGCCGGGGTCCGTACCCCCGGGCCGGTCGGCGGCGACGCGTCCGGCGTCGGCCAGGTCGACCGTCGCCGGCTCGTCGGCCCCGGCGGCCGGCTCCGGGGCGTGCGGCAGCGCGGGACCGGCGGGCAGCGGGCGCAGGATGTCGGTCGGCTCGATGGCGCCGCCGGGGGCGGTGCGCGTGACGAGCGGCCAGCGCAGCAGCGCGGCGGCGGCTGAACCGAGCGCGCCGGCGGCCACCGCGAACAAGGCCCCGTAGTACGGCGTGAGCTGGTAGCGGTCGGTCGCGTCGCCCGGACCGGCGGTCAGGTAGGCGAACGCCACCAGCACCGGACCTGCCACCCCGATCGCGCCGTTGACCAGCGGCGGGTGGCCGCGCCACCGGGCCAGCCCGCCGGTCGCCGCGCCGGCGAGCAGCGCCACCAGGGGCAGGATCACCAGGGCCAGTTGCTGGGCCGCGCCGGCGTCGAGCCAGGCCGGCTCCAGCACCCCGAGCCGTACGCTGGGCAGCGGCCCGGTCGAGGCGACCGACGGCGCCGTCGACAGCAGCGCCAGCAGCCAGACCGCGCCCGCGACCGCCGCGATGTTCCATCCCACCGGCGGCCGGAGCAGGACGGCGAGTGCGGCGCCCGCGCCGGCCAGCGCGCCGAGGACGGCGCAGATGCCGACGGCCCAGACCGGGTCCATCGCGACGAGTTCGGCGGCCCGGGCGGGCTGCATGCAGAGCGGCGCGACGACGGTCGCGCCCAGCGCGGCGCCGCTGGCGACGGCGAGGTGGCGGCCGGTGCCGGCCACCATGCCGTCCCGGCGGGCGAGGCGTTCGGTGAGCACCGCGCCGACCACGGCGGCGTTGGCGGCGAACCAGCCCGCCCAGACGAGCTGGGCCGGCCACTGGTTGACGGTGGCGCCGGTGAAGGTGCCGGCGAGCCGGACGATGCCGAAGCCGAACGCGACGCCGAGCTGACCGGCCCCGGCCAGCAGGCTCACCCCGAGCGCCGTGAGCAGCAGTCTGCCCCAGGTCCGATAGGCCATGTCCGGCACGTTACGCACCTGTTGGGCAGGTCGCCACCGGCGCGCCGCGAGCGGGGTCGGCCCGCCCGGCCAGCGGTTACTTCAGCTCGACCAGCCGCGCCAGGTACGTCGTGTCGCCGACGTCGGTCAGCATGTGCACGGCGCCCGGGTCCCGGTAGACCACCCCGCCGGTCGGTTCGTCGGCGTCGATCGTGGTCCCGTCGAGCTGCGCGTCGGCTATCGGGTTCCGTCCAGTCGGGGGAGCACCTCGGCGGCGATGAGCTCCAGGTGGTCGAGGTCCGCGAGGTCGATCAGCCGAAGGTGCACCCGCGTGGCGCCGATCGCGGCGAACTCCCCGATCCGGTCGACGAGCTGCGCGGGCGAGCCGACCACCGGGTCCTCCGGCGGCAGCGCGCTATTGACGTGCAGCGGGGCGGCCCGGCGCTGTGCCTCGGCGTCGGTACGGCCGATCGCGACCACGATCCCGGCGGAGAGCGTCAGCGGGCCGCGCCCGGACTCGGCCCGGCCGGCCCGGTCGCAGGCCTCCCGCACCCGCTCGTACGCCTCGGCGGTCTCCGTGACGGTCTTGAACGGCATGTTGAACTCGTCGGCGTACCGGGCGGCGAGGTCGGGGGTGCGCTTCGGGCCGCGTCCGCCGACGATGACCGTCGGCCCGGGCACCTGCACGGGCTTCGGCAGCGCGGGGGCGTCGACCAGCCGGTAGTGGTCGCCGGTGAAGCTGTACGTCTCGCCCGGCGGGGTCCGCCACAGCCCGGTGATGACCTCCAGCTGCTCGGCCAGCCGGTCGAAGCGCTCGCCGACCCGGGGGAACGGGATGCCGTAGGAGGTGTGCTCCCGCTCGTACCAGCCGGCGCCGATGCCCAGCTCGACCCGGCCGCCGCTCATCTGGTCGACCTGGGCCACCATCACCGCCAGCGGGCCGGGCAGCCGGAACGTGGCCGAGGTGACCAGCGTGCCGAGCCGGATCCGGCTGGTCTCCCGGGCCAGCGCGGCCAGGGTCAGCCAGGCGTCGGTCGGGCCGGGCAGCTCGGCGTCGTCGCCCAACGCCTGGTAGTGGTCGGCGCGGAGGAAGCCCTCGAACCCGCCGTCCTCGGCCAGCCGGGCGAAGCGGAGCTGGTCGTCGTAGGTGGCGCCCCGGTGCGGCTCCGTGAACACGGAAACCCGCATGCTCATCGTCCCTCCGCGCCGGCCGTCGCCGGCAGGTCCCGCTCCATGAGGAGTTCGTGCAGGTCGGCGCTGACCCGCGCGACGTCCGCCAGGTGCGCGTTGCGGCCGAGGGTGCGCGGCCGGGGAATGTTGACGTCGACCACCTTGCGGATCCGGCCGGGCCGGGGGCTGAGCACGACCACCCGGTCGGCCAGCAGCACCGCCTCGTCGATCGAGTGGGTGACGAAGACGACGGTGGCCTGGGACTCCATGTGCACCCGCTGGAGTTCGCCGGAGAGTTCCTCGCGGGTGAGCGCGTCGAGCGCGGAGAACGGCTCGTCCATCAGCATCACCCGGGGCTCGCCGATCAGCGACCGGCACAGCGAGACCCGCTGCTGCATGCCGCCGGACAGCTCGTGCGGCAGCCGCTTCTCGAAGCCGCCCAGCCCGGCGAGGTCCAGCAGCTGCCGGGCCCGCTCGCGGTGCTTGGCCCGCTTCCAGCCGAACATCTCCACCGGGAGCAGGACGTTGTCCAGCACCGTGCGCCAGGGGAGCAGGGCCGGCCGCTGGAACAGCATGGCGATGTCGCGGCGGGGCCTGGTGATCGGCGTACCGGCCACGGTGATCTCGCCGTCGGACACCGGCAGGAGGCCAGCAATCAGGCGCAGCAGCGTGGACTTGCCGCATCCGGAGCGGCCGAGCACCGCCACGAACTCGCCCTCGGCGACGTGCAGGTCGATACCGCGCAGCGCCTCCACCCGGCCGCTGCGGCCGTCGAAGGTGCGGGACACCCCGGACAGGCGGATCATCTCCGGCGGCCTCCCTGACTCAGTGATCAGCAGTCGCGGCACAGGGTAGCTGGCCTGCGTCCGTCGCGCAGCGTCCGGGGTGGATCACCTGGCCAATCCGCAGTGGATGACGGCGGGCCGTCACGGGCGGACACGAGTTGTGTCCGTACCGCAACCCGATACGGCTGGCACCGCAAAGGTTGTTTTCTCGTACGCTGTGCCCGCGATGGATCCCCTCACGACGGTGGAGCCGGCAACCCCTCCGCCGGCCCGCCAGACAACCCCCACCGGGCGGCGGCGAGCCGTACCGGTCGGAAAGGACATGGTGCACTGATGAGAAGGCTGACCCGTACGGTCGCCACAGCCGCGCTGGCCACCGCCCTCGCCCTGGTCTCCGCGTGCAGCGGCTCGGACTCCGGCGACGGTGCCAAGGGCGGCAACGGCGGGGCGCTGGAGAAGGTGACCTACCTCACCTCGTTCGGCAACTTCGGCCGTGACTCCTACGCCTGGGTGGCGAAGGAGAAGGGCTTCTTCAAGGAGGCCGGGTTCGACGTCGAGATCAAGCCGGGGCAGGGCACCGGCATGGTGATCCAGACGATCGTCGGCGGGCAGGCCGACTTCGGCCCGATCGACCTCACCGGTGGGCTGCTCCAGTTCGGCAACGGCCAGGCCAAGGACTTCGTCGCGGTCGCCGCCATCCAGCAGCGCACCATGGCCGCCATTGCGACCGTCGAGGGCAAGGGCATCGCGTCGCCGAAGGACCTGGAGGGCAAGAAGCTCGCCGACACCCCCACCTCCGTCGTCCGCAACCTCTTCCCGACGTACGCCCGGATGGCCGGCGTGGACGCCACCAGGGTGACCTGGGTCAACGGCGAAGCCCAGGCGCTGATCGGCACCCTCGCCGCCGGCACGGTGGACGGCATCGGCCAGTTCGTCGTCGGCCAACCCACCATCGAGACCGTGACCAAGAAGAAGGCGGTCCTGCTGCCGTACAGCAACGTGATGCAGGACCTCTACGGCAACGTGCTGATCACCTCCTCGAAGATCGCCAAGGAGAAGCCGGAGATGGTCAAGCGGTTCACGCAGGCCCTGATGAAGGGCCTCGAGTACTCGCTGACCAACCCGCAGGAGGCGGGCAACATCCTGAAGAAGAACGTCGACGCCGCCAACCCGGCTGCCGCTGCCGCCGAGCTGCAGCTGATGGCCGGCTACGTGCGGTCCAGCAACTCCGGCACCCAGCTCGGCACGCTGGACAGCGGCCGGGTGGCCAAGAGCATCGCGATCCTGCAGGGCGCGGGCCAGCTCAAGCAGAACATCACCCCCGACCAGATCATCGACTTCAGCCTCGCGCCGAAGGCCTGATCGACGCCGACAGTTCCGCGGGGGTGCGACCCACCGGGATGACCGGAGGGCGCACCCCCGCCGCGTGCCGGCCCTGGCCGGCAGGAGAGGAGGACCCGTGACGGAGACGACAGGTACCCGGTCCGACCCGACCGAGGCGGGGCGCGAGGCGGTCGCTCCGGCCCCGGCCGGCGCGTCCGGCGTGGCGACGCCCACCACGCCGCCGGTTGCGGGGGCCGCCCGCCGATCCGGCGTACGCCCGGCGGCCGTCGGCCTGCCGCTGCTCGGCGCGGTGATCGCGCTGATCGTCTGGTGGCTGGTCACGTCGGTGCTGGAGCTGGTGCACCCGGCGTCCCTGCCGCCGCCGCAGGCGGTGTGGAAATCGATGACCGCGTCGGCCGACGTGCTGCTGCCGGCGCTGGGGGTGACCACGCTGCTGACGCTGGTCGGCTTCCTGCTCTCGGCGGTCGCCGGGGTGCTGATCGGGATGGCCCTGGCCGCGTCCCGCCGCGTCGAGCGGATGTTCGCGCCGCTGCTGGTGGCGGTCAACGCGGTGCCGAAGATCGCCCTCGGTCCGCTGCTGGTGGTCTCGGTCGGCTGGGGGGAGAAGCCCATCCTGACCATGGTGTTCCTGCTGTGCTTCTTCCCGATCGTGCTCTCCACCGCGACCGGTCTCACCACCACCCCGGCGGACCTGGCCGAGCTGGCCAGGTCGCTGAACGCGTCGTGGTGGCAGGCGTTCCGCAAGGTGCGCTTCCCGGCCGCGCTGCCGCAGGTCTTCGTCGGCCTCAAGGTGGCGATGCCGCTGGCGGCGATCGGCGCGGTGATCGGCGAGTTCTACTCGGACAAGCCGGGGCTGGGCTACCAGATCCTGCAGTACAACGGCATCGGCGACACCGCGACCGCCTGGGCGGCGATCGTGCTGATCGCGCTGATGAGCATCCTGCTCTACAGCGCCCTGTCCCTGGTCGAGCGCCTCGCGCTGCCCTGGGTCCGGGCCACCACGTCCGCCCGGTGACCGTCGTCGACGGGTGACCGGTCACCCGAGGTCGACCGGTCACCGGACGTCGACCGAAAGCCTGCTAGACCAGCAGCCAAGGTGTGGCCCGCCGTGCCCGGCGCAGGGATCAAGCCTGACCGCCCGGAGCCGGGTACGGCGGGCCACACCGCCCCACCCCGCCCGGAGCCGGGTACGGCGGGCCACACCGCCCCACAACCCTCACCCCGCGAGGCGCCACCGACCGTTGCGGGCGACCAGGGTGGTCAGGGCCTGCGGCATCAGGCCGGAGTGGTTGTCCGGCGTCATCCGGATCGGGCCGGACAGGCCGTCCATCTGCGACGTCTCCAGCACGTCGCGGATGCCGTCGCGGTCGACCCGGCCGGGCTCGCCGCCGGCGCGCAGTTCGGCGTCCGCGATGAGCTGCACGGCGTCGGCCGCGAACGAGGACGAGCCGTTGTAGCCGCCGAACCGGGCGGTGTAGTCCTGGAACCACTGCCGGCGGGCCGCCTTCGCCGGGGTGGTGGCGATGACGTCGTCGATCACCATGGTCTGGGTGAAGACCAAGGTCGCCCGCTCGGTCGCCCGGGCGGCGGTGCCGAGGAAGAGGTCGCCGGCGGCCGCCGCGTCGAAGAAGAGCGATCCCTTGAACTTGGCCTGCTGGGCCGCGGTGGCGGCGAGCGCCGCCTGCTCCGGCGAGGTCCACACCACCAGCGCGTCCGGCTTCTCCTCGGTCAGCGCCTTGACCTGCTCGCCGACCTCGGTGTCGGTGGTCTTGACCGACTCCTCGCTCGGCGGCTTGATGCCGCTCTTCGCGAACTCGCTGCGCAGCGCGGCCAGCCCCTCGCGCCCGTAGTCGTCGTCGCTGTACAGCACGCCGGCCTTCTTGACGCCCTTGCGGCGCATCTCGACGGCGAGGGCGGCGGCGCTGTCGGCCGCGTTGGGGGCGAGCTTGAACACGTACCGGCGGTCGGCGATCGGGCTGGACACCGCGCCGGACGAGGCGAGTGCAATGGCGGGAATTCGCTTCTCGTTGATGGTCCGGACGGCGCCGACCGCGCATTCGTTGCAGCCGCCCATGATGATCGCGCTGACTTGCGAATCGGCGCTGAAGTCACCGATGTTGCGCAGCGACTCGGCCGGGTCCGACCGGTTGTCCTTCACCTTGAGTTCGATCCTCCGGCCGTCCAGCGCGCCCGAGGAGTTAAGTTGCTCGATCTTCAGTTCCAGCGCCCGCTGGTACGCCTTGCCGACGGCCGCCGCCGCGCCGGAGAGTTCGAGGTCCGCCGCGATGACGATGGGACTGGTGTCCTGCTCGTCCGCGCCGAACTGGCAGCCGGTGAGCGTGGTGGCCAGCACGGCCGATGCGAGCGCCGCGGCGGTCGCGGAGCGGATGGTGCTCAACTCAGTCCTCCAGATGCGGCCCGGGGCGCTGCCCGGTCACCGCCGGGTTGTTTCCGTCCTCAGTGGAGGAACGGTATCGGTCTGCCGTACGGTGTGCGCGAAGCCTGCAAAACCTTGCCAACGCCGGGCCCTGTGGTCAAGCGCGGGGGTCGGAGGCGTTTCGGGACGCGTATCCCACATGGTGGGGCCGCGAGAAGTTTGCCAGCGCTTACTAATCCGACATGGACGACCACCCTGGAGTTACATGCCCTGTTCACGGGCATGAAGAATTGAAGGTATTAGTTGACCGGATCACGGGATGCGTGCCCTCCGACCGTTTCCTTCCCCACTGCGGCTTCCCAAACAGGATCGCTTCTGATGAAATCGCGGCCGTGCCGCGTGTGGCGCAGTCCGCTGCACCGGGCGCGAGTCGGCGGGGCAGGCGTGGAAGAAACGACGGAGGCGATGTCGTGAGCACCGGACCGACGACCCTGCCCGACGGCGGCGAGAGGGAGCAGCCGAAGCGCGGGCGCATGCCCCGGCTGCGCGACGCGCGGATCCGCTCCAAGCTCGCGCTGATCCTGGTGGTGCCGGTCGCCGCGGTGATCGCGCTGGCCACCGTCCGGCTCATCTCCGTCGGCGAGGGCGCCCTGGACGCGACCCAGGCCCGGGCCGTCACCGCGCTCTCCATCGACATCTCCGCGATGACCCAGGACCTGCACGCCGAGCGGATGGCGGCGTCCGCCTTCCTGGCCGCGCCGCAGCAGAAGGCCGACGCCTACAACCTGCGGGTGCGCAGCACCGACGCGCGGATCGACGCCTACCGGGCGGAGCGCGGGCGGATCGGCGAGGTGCCGGCCGCCGTCCGGGACCGGCTGGCCACCATCGACGAGCACCTGGAGACGCTGGCCGCCACCCGGCAGAAGGTGCTGGACCGCCAGCAGATGGCGGTCGCCGAGGCGGCGCTGCGCTACGGCGTCATCATCACCGACCTGGTCGCGTACGGCGACGGGCTCGCCCAGCTGCCCGGCGAGGAGCGGCTGGCCGACGCCCGGCGTGCGGTCGCCGCGTTCGCCCGCGCCAAGGCGGCCGTCGCCGAGGAGCAGTCGGTCGCCTTCACCGCGCTGAGCGCCGGCGCGCTCGACGAGGAGCAGTTCTCCTCCTTCGTCGCCACCCTGACCAGCCAGCAGGAGGCGCTGCTCGCCTTCTCCCTGGCCGCCGACCCGACCCAGCGCGCCCTCGTCGACGGCACCGTCTCCGGCGACGCGGTCACCCTCGCCGACCGGGTCGCGGCCGACATCACCCGCTCGGTCGGGCAGCCCTCGCTGGTGACCGCCCAGGAGGCCACCGCCGCCTTCGGCGCGGTCAACGACCTCATGCGGTGGGCCGAGATCCGGCTTCAGGACCGGCTGCTCGACCAGGCCGACCAGGCCCGCTCGGACGTCATCCGGCAGGCCGTCGTCGAGTCGGTGCTGGTGCTGCTCACGCTCGCCATCGCGGTCAGCCTCGCCGTGGTGCTGGCCCGCTCGCTCAACCGCTCGCTCCGCCGGCTGCGGGAGGGCGCCCTCTCGGTGGCCAACCACGACCTGCCGGACGCGGTGAAGCGGCTTCAGAACGTCGGCAACGTCGGCGACGGCGGCGTCGACGAGATCGTCCGGCAGGTGCGCGACCCGATCCAGCTCAACAGCCGCGACGAGGTCGGGCAGGTGGCGCTCGCCTTCAACGTCGTGCACCGCGAGGCGGTCCGCGTGGCCGCCGAGCAGGCCGCGCTGCGCACCAGCGTCTCGGCGATGTTCCTCAACCTGGCCCGGCGCAGTCAGACCCTGGTCGACCGGATGATCGGCGAGCTGGACGCGATCGAGCGCGGCGAGGAGGACCCGAAGCGGCTGGCGCAGCTCTTCGAGCTGGACCACCTCGCCACCCGGATGCGCCGCAACGACGAGAACCTGCTCGTCCTGGCCGGCGCCGACTCGGCCGTGCCGCGCCGCGACGACGCCCTCCTGGTGGACGTGCTGCGCGCCGCGCAGTCCGAGGTCGAGCTCTACAACCGGATCGAGTTCGGCACCGTCGACACCGACATCTCGGTGGCGGCGCACGCGGTCAACGACGTGGTCCGGCTGGTCGCCGAGCTGCTCGACAACGCCACCCGTTTCTCGCCGCCGACCACCACCGTGGTCGCCGACGGCCGGCGCATCCGGGACTACGTGCTGATCCAGGTGGAGGACCGGGGCCTCGGCCTGACCGACGAGCAGTTGGACTCGCTGAACCGCCGGCTGGCGGCCCCGCCGAGCGTCGACGTCGCGGCGTTCCGGCTGATGGGCCTGGCCGTGGTCAGTCGGCTCGCCTCCCGCTACGGCATCCGGGTGGAGCTGCGCCGGAACGTGGAGGGCGGCACCGTCGCCCAGGTGACGCTCCCCGCCGCGACGGTGGTCCTGCCGCAGCTCCCCAGCCGCGACCAGCAGATCACCCGGCCCCGGCAGCCGCTCGCCGTCGAGCAGACGCCGCTCACCCCCGTCGGTCTCGGCGAGCCGCTCGCCGGAACGGGGCGTACCGCCACCCTCACCGACCAGTGGCGGTCCGCGCCGGCGCCGTGGCAGGCGCCCGAGCAGGCGCGGGACGCCGCGTCGCCGGTGCAGGCCGGCGGCCTGACCGGGACGCCGTCGGCCCCTCCGGCGACGCCGACCCAGCCGACCTTCACCGGCGGCGGGGTCTCGGTCGGCACGCCGACCGTCGCCTACCCCGCGGTCGAGCCGCTGCCCAAGCGTGTCCCCGCGGCGGAGGCCGCCGCGCCGGTGCTGCCGGCCGGCCCGGTCGCCGGCCAGCCGGCCACCACCCCGCTGCCGGCCGGTCCCGCCGCGGCGGGCGGATTCGGAGCGGGTGCGGGCCGTGGCCTCGGGGCCAACCTGGCTGCCACCGCCCCGGCCGCGCCGATCACCCCGGCCGCGCCGATCACCCCGGCCGCGCCGATCACCCCGCGCGCCGAGCTGCCGGCCGAGGCGCCCATCTTCCGCGAGATGGAGGCGGTGTGGTTCCGCTCGCACGGCAACGACGCCACCGCCATCTTCACCCGCCCGGACTTCAGCCAGCCGCCGCAGGCCCAGCCGTCGGCCGGCCAGCCGTCCGCGGCCCAGCCGGCCGCGGCGCAGCCGACGACGGGCGAGTCGCGCCCGCCACGGCTGCCCACGCGTACGCCGGGCAGCACGGCCACCCCGCCGCCCGCGCAGCCGCCGCCACCGTCGTACACCCCGCCGGCCCCGGCCCCGGCCCCGGCGCGGCCCGTGACGCTGGACGCGCCCCCCGCGACGCCGGCCGCGACGCCGGTTGTTCGGCCGTTCGGCCCATGTCGGACATCGGGGACTAGCCGGACCATGGGAGACGCGTCGGCCGGCGGGACCCCGGCCGATGTCTATACATGTGG